>NZ_JBHUWD010000003.1:0-3803 GCF_042670205.1 Luteimicrobium sp. NPDC057192
GAAGCAAACGCCTTCGCTGCCGAAATGCTCATGCCTGCACGAATGATTCGGGCGCAAGTGATTTCCTACGCAAGAAATGCCGATATCACCCGCGATCGAATGATCGAGCGTCGCCCCCGCTCTGGCGGGGAGCGACGCTCGCCGGGTGTGCGGTCCTACTTCGCGAGCTGCGCGACGTCGTCCGCGGTGAGCGCGCGGTCGAAGACGTGGACGTCGTCGACGGCTCCCTTGAGGAAGTCGACGTCGTTGCCCTGCCACTGCGCCCGACCGACCGAGACGGTGCCGCTGGTGGCGTGCGTCTCCGTCGTCGGCTGGGTGCTCTGCAGCGCGCCGTTCACGTAGAGGGCGATGGTGCCCTTGTCCGCGTCACGGACGCCGACCACGTGGTACCACTGCCCCACCTGGACCTTGACGTTCGTGGCGATGGCGCGCGGCCCGTTGGGGAAGCTGAACGCGAACCCCTGCTGGGCGTTGTTCGACCCGCTGTACTGCAGGAAGAACGGGCTGGAGCCCGTGGCCTGGACGCTGTTCGCGGCCACAGCCGTCGAGTACGCGGTCGGGAGCGCGTCCATGCGGACCCACGCCGAGACCGAGTAGCTCTGGGCGGTGTCGAGCTGCGGCACGGACGCCGTGGCCTGGGCGGTCTTGCCGTCCAGCGCGACCGCCTTGCCGTGCTTCCCGTCGACGAGCGTCGCGCCGCCGACGAGGGTCGCCGCCCCCGCCCGGCCGCTCTGGTCGGGCACGGTGACGCCGGACGCGGAGTCGAAGCTCCACGCGCCGACGCCGACGAGGCCCGGGCGCCCGGCGTTCGCGGGCTCGCCCGCCCCCGCCGCCACGACCTCCGCGTTGATGGCCCGCACGCGGGCCTCGTCCATCTTGGAGATGCGACGGTCGTAGGTGAAGAACCCGTTGAGCTCGCCCTCGACGTCCGTCAGCTGCGTGTAGACCGAGCCGGACAGGTGGTCACGGGCGTACCCGACGAGCTTCGCCGTGTTCTCGACGTACGCGTCGGTGAGGCTCTTCGAGTCCGTCACCTCGCCGTAGGGGTTGATCGAGCCGCCGGCCCACATGTGGCCGAGGGTCGCGAGCGAGAACCCGCCGTGCTCGCCGTCGATCGCGGCGCGCGTGGCGTCGGGCGACGGGTTACCCGGCCCGGTGTAGTCGTGGTAGTCGATGATGTCGCCCGAGTGCGTGTCACCGGGCATGTTGCAGCAGTTCTGGCCGCTGCGGGTGTTGACGAGGCGCGACGGGTCCTGGGCCTTGATCGACGCCGCGACGTCCGCGGCCTCGCTGATGCCCCACTGGCCCCAACCCTCGTTGAAGGGGATCCAGCCGATGATCGACGTCGTCGAGATGTGCTGGTCGATCATCCGGTGCAGCTCGGAGGACCACTCGTCACGCTGGGCCTGGTTGTTGTTCGAGCCGGACGGCATGTCCTGCCAGACCATCATCCCGATCTTGTCGGCGTCGTAGTACCACCGCGCCGGCTCGACCTTGATGTGCTTGCGGATGGTGTTGAAGCCCAGGTCCTTGGTGGTCTGGACGTCCCACTTGAGGGCCTCGTCCGTCGGGGCGGTGTAGACGCCGTCGGGCCAGAAGCCCTGGTCCAGCGTCGACAGGAGGAACGTCTGCTTGCCGTTGAGGACGATCCGGTTCACGCCGTCGATGTTCTTGATGCCGATCGACCGGACCCCGACGTAGCTGCCCACGGTGTCCTTGGAGGCGCCATCGTGGAGCTGGACCTTGAGCGTGTACAGATACGGGTCGTCCGGCGTCCACCGGTGCGAGTTCGCGATGCGCAGGCTGAGCTGCTCGTTCGCGCCGCCGCTGACGGCGCCGACCTTCTTGCCCTTGGCGTCGAACGCCGTGACGATGACCGACGCGTTCTTCGACGCGCCCTCGGCGTTCGCCGTCACCTGGACCGCGTCACCGACACCGTCGGCCGAGTCGGAGAGCTGCGGCGTGAGCTTGAGCGAGTCGACGTGGACCTGCTTGACCGGCTCCAGCCACACCGTCTGCCAGATGCCCGACGACGGCGTGTAGAAGATCCCGGACGGGTTCGCCGACTGCTTGCCCGTGGGCTGGGCGCCGGTCGTGTCCGTGACGCGGACGACGACGTCGTTCCGGCCCTTCTTCACGGCGTCCGTGATGTCCGCGGTGAACGCGTCGTAGCCGCCCGTGTGCTCGGCGACGACCTTGCCGTTGACCAGCACCGTGGCCTGGTAGTCGACCGCACCGAAGTTCAGCTCGAGGCGCTGCTGCTTCGGCTTGTCGCCCACGTTCCAGGACGACGGCACCGTGAACGTCCGGTGGTACGCGAAGTTGTCGTAGTGCTTCTGGATGCCCGACAGCTGCGACTCGATCGGGTACGGGACCACCGCGGTCTGCGCGTCGGTCCACGTCGTCGGGGGCGCGGTGTCCGCTGCGGCGAGCGGGGTGAAGTCCCACTTGCCGTTGAGGTTCTGCCAGTCGCCGCGCGTCAGCTGGGGGCGCGGGTACTCGGGCAGGGGGTTGTTCGGGTCGACGTCCTTGGCCCACTTGGTGGTGAGCTGGTAGGTCGAGGCGTTGTCGATCGCGGCGTTGAAGCCGGGGACCTTCTCGCCGCCCGCGGTGAGCGAGCCCTTGCCGTCGAAGACGACGCGGCCGTACGCCTTGCCGAGCACGGACGCGCCCAGCCCGACCGTCACGGTGCTGCCGCTGGCCGTGACCGACGAGATCGGGTAGTCCGTGCCGTCGATCGGGACGCGCAGGTGCTGCGCGAGGTCGTCGGTGTTCGCCACCGCCCCGGGGAACGTCAGGACGACGCTGTCGCCCTTCGACGGGATCGTCGCGCTGACGTCGTACGGGTTGAAGTCCGACGGCGGGGTGAACGCGGACGCAGGCACGGCCTCCTTGGCGATCCCGGCGTCCGTCGAGGCCCAGCGCAGGTGGACGTTCGCGCCACCCGTCGCCTGGAACTGCTCGAACGTGAACGGCACGGGCTGGCCCGCCTCGAGGTGCACCGTGCGGGTCGCGGTCTGCTCCGTGTCCCACTGGTTGACCCAGAAGTCGATGAGGAGGTCGGACGCGTCGCTCCCGCCGACCCACAGCCGGAAGCCGTTGTCGCCGATGGCCGAGAACGTGTAGTCGCCCGTCTTGGGCGCCGTGATGAACCCGGACCAGCGCACGCCCACGTTCTCCGTCTGACCGGTCATCGCCTTGAAGACGGGGATCATGTCGCTGACGTCGACGTCCGGGTCGAGCACCGACGCCTTGAGGTTGGCGGGGTCGAGCGCGAACGTGCTCGTGTTCGTGATCGTGTAGTAGTCCGCGCGGAGCCCGCTCTGCCCGGTCTGGTCGACGGTCGGCGCGACCGCCGACGCGAGGGCGTCGGCGACGCCCGTGTGGGTACCCGCGGTCGCCGTCGGGACGACGGTCACCGCGGTCGCGAGCGCGAGGACGCCGACGGCCGCGGAGCGCAGCAGCCGGGGTCCGTGGCTCGGGGCCCTCGTGGGGGGTGGGTCGAACATCTGCCTACCTCTTCTCATCGTTGAGCCGATATCTCGGCGAGGTGCGTCGTGCCAGCGAGCGCTCTTTCGCGCAGATTCCGCTCACCAACGAGACACAGTCTGACAACGGTTACCGGCAAAGGCAACAGTTACGAGCATTCCAAGACAAGAATCAACACGTGTGCGTGGGGTTCTGATCGGTCGGGCGGCGTGGGGGGGCGGGGGGGGGGCCCCCCCCCCCCCCCGCCGCCCCCCCCCCCCCCCCCCCCCCCCCCCAACCACAACAAAGAGAAAGAAAAGAGGTGGGTGAACCCC